>CAWJOU010000004.1:0-6871 GCA_963844575.1 uncultured Actinomycetota bacterium | reverse complement strand
ACAGTTGGCCTACAAAGAGGAGGCGGACGAATCTTCTCTCTCAGTTGGGTCGCTCTGGGGGGGCCGCTGCAGATTCCCCGCTCTTCGCAGCGGCGGGAGCGGGATTTTCTCTGACCTTCGCAACCTTAGCCTTCCCCCTCTTGCGCTCTTTCTGCATTTGAAGGAAGAAGTAAACGGTCCCAATCGCGACCGGAATGAGGGCGATCAGCCAGGTAGTGTATGCGTTACCGCTCACTGCTGATTCTATGATCGCAATCATTAGGGCGACGAATGCGCTGGCCGCAATGCCAAAGAAGGTCGAGTCATAAGACGAGGACAACTCCTCGAATATTTGAAGTTCGGGATCCGAAATATAAAAGAATGTTACGGTACGTTGCTGTACGGGAGTTGTAAGACTCCCTGCGGGTGTGGCTGTCTGGACGTCGCGAAATCCGGGCACGGCGGGACCGCTCATGCAGGCGACTCGGGCCCCGCAACCCCAGCCACGGCCGACGTGACCCACATCGTGTAACCGCAGACCTTGCAGTGCACGGGGAACGCGGTACGTCCGATGTTTGGAACCTTAAGACGACGGAAAAAGAATAGTTTTACCTCAATTGTCCAAGATTGACTCCTGCAGATAGGGCAGATTGGATCGAGCCAATTCGAAGTGATCCAGCCGCGAATACGGTCGGCGACTTCTTTAGATTCCATGGTGTCCCGGTCATTAATCGTATAGGTGGGACGTTCAATGCCGGCTTTTGCTTCCGGGCCCCCGGGATTTTCAGCTGGTACGTTTCTCTGACCCCGGCGTTATCTGACCTGGCTCGCTCTTCCTCCAATGCCATGTTCGACACGCTACCGCTGACCAGGCGAGGCCTCTTACGACACGTTGCCGTGTCTACCCAGCAACGCCTGCGACGTGTCGCCACCAGTCGACCGCCGCGTCGAGCGCGGTCCGGTTGAAGTCGGGCCACTACGTCGGCGTGACGTAGAACGGCGCACCCGCGGCCTCCCACAGTAGGAAGTTCGAGAGCCGGCGCTCCCCCGACGTCCGGATGAGTAGGTCGACGGGTGGCAGCTCGGGCTCGTAGAGGCGGTCACTGACGGCCTGCTCGGTCACGGCGACGCCGGACCGGCGGTGGTCGTCGACGAGCCGTTTGGCCGCGTAGACCAGCTCCGCCCGCCGTAGTCGAAGGCGAGCGTGAAGTTCAGCCCGTCGTTGCCTTTCGTCTGCTCGATCGATTTGTCCATCTCGCGGAGGATCCGCCGGGGCAGGCGGGACGTCCCGGACACCGGCCGACCGATGCAGCGGATGCGCACGTTGTTGTGGTCCATCTCGTCGGTGCGGGCGAAGATGTTTTGTGGAGGGCGAGGATCGTGTCGATCTCCAGCTTTGGCCGGGCCCAGTTCTCGGTCGAGAAGCCGAAGACGGTCAGCCAGCCATGTCGAGGGCGTCGGCGGCCCGGACGACCTCGGCCAGCCGCTCCTCCCCCCGCCGGTGCCCCTCCCCCCTGGCAGGCCCTGGCTCTCGCCCAGCGACCGTTGCCGTCCATGATGACGGCGACGTGGCCGGGAACGGCCGCCTGGCTCATCGACGCGGCCCCTCGGCCGTCTCGATCTCCGCCGCGACGTCCCGGCCGTCGAGGTCGGCGGCGAGGAACTCCGGGTGTCGGGCAGCTCGACGTGGAGGTCCGCGTCCTGGTCGGCCCGCACGGTGCCGCGCTCGAGCACGAGGTCGAGGACGTGGCCGCCGCGGGTGCGGTCGGCGTCGATGAAGTGGAGGTGGTACCCGCGACGGTCATCCCCTGGGCGTAGGCCGGCGCCCGGAAGCCGGCGACGGTCCCGGCGACGTCAGCGAACGTCGCCTCGTCTGTGTCCGGGTCACGGCGACGAGCGGCCGGTACGGCCGGTGCTGGCGGGCGACCGTCCGGGTGTCACCGCGGTGAACCGGCCGTCGATGCGGACCGCGTAGAACAGGTTGGCGCTCGGCAGGAGGTCGTCCAGCCGGGCCTCGACGGCGGGGAGGTCGAGCGGTCCGTCGAGCTCGAGGGCGACGTCGCCCGGAAGTAGGTGACCGCGGCGAACGGCGTCCGCTCGTCGGGGGTGACCGGCGACGCGGTGCCGTCGCTGCGGAGCTGGAAGAACCGGCCGTCGACCGCGACCATCTCGCGGTCGAGCTCGTTGAACGTCCCGAGCCCGAAGTCGCCCTGCTGCTCCAGCTCGCCGTAGGTCAGGCCGCCGTCGTAGACGCCGTCGAGCAGCGCGGTCATCGTCGACGACTGGTAATCTCGTGGCCCGGTGGCCGTCGTCGTGGACGCGGTGGTCGCCGTCGTAGTGCGCGGCCATCGTCCGAGCCAGGTCGAGGCAGTGGCCGTGCCCCGGTCCGTCACCGGCGGCAGTCTACGGCTCCGGCGGCCGCCCGACGGGTTACGATGACGGCGGCGATGGGTCCCGCCGGTGACGCCGGCGAGGCTGTCCGAACCGCCCTGAGGGCTGATGGCTCCTGTTCCGAAAGGAGGAGGAGCCGCGTGCCCGATGACGACCCGAAGCTCCGGCGGCTGGCCCGCCTGACGGGAGCGGACGACCCGCTGCCGATCGACCCGGACCTGGCCCCCGACGACGTCGCCGCGCCGTCGACGACGCACCGGGCGACCGGCGCCGTCCCCCCCGCGCCGACCGACGGTGCTGGCGGTCATCCTGGTCGGCGGCTTCCTCGGGACGCTCGCCCGGTACGAGGTGGAGAAGGCCTGGCCGACGCCGGCCGGCCACTTCCCCACCGCGACGTTCGTCATCAACACGAGCGGCTCGTTCCTCCTCGGCTTCGTCCTGACGGTCGTCCTCGAGCGGCTCGGGCCGTCCCGCTACCGCCACCTCCGCTGTTCGTGGCAACCGGGCTGCTCGGCGGCTGGACGACGTACTCGACGCTCGTCGTCGAGGCCGTGACGCTCGGCAAGGCCGGCGACGTGCGCTGGCCGGCGGCTACCTGGCGGCGACGCTCGTCTCGGCGTGACCGCGGTGGCGCTCGGCATCGCCCTCGGCCGGGTCCGGACAGCCGCTCCCGATCCGGCCGGGCCCAGCCGCCGGCCGAGGAGGTGGCCCGGTGATCCTGGCCATCGCGGTCGGTCTCGCCGGCGGTATCGGCTCGGTCCTCCGCTACGTCGTCGACGGCGCGGTCCAGGACCGCGTCTCCGGGTGTTCCCGTGCGGGACGCTGACGATCAACGTCGCCGGCTCGCTCGTCCTCGGCATCCTCACCGGCCTGCTCTGGTACCACGGCGTGTCCGACCGCTGGCCGACGTCGTCGGCGTCGGCTTCTGCGGTGGCCTGACGACGTGGTCGACCGGGTCATGGGAGACCGTCCGGCTGGTCGACGGCCGCCTCTACCGCCTGGCTTTCGTGTACACGCTCGGTGGGCTGGCCCTGGCCATCGCCGCGGCGATCGCCGGCATCGCGCTGGCCGCCATCGTCTGACCGGTCGTGGAGCCGGACGGCCAGGTGGACGGCGGCCACGGCCAGCGGGACCTCCAGCAGGACCGCCAACGCCACGGCCGTCGCCCGGTCGTGACCTCGGGCCGAGGTGCACACGTCGAACCACGCATCGGCAGCAGGAGGGCGGCCAGCGCGGTGGCCGCCAGGGAGGCTCGCCGGTCGCCGGGGACGAGCAGCCAGGCGGTGGACCCCGCGGTGGCGGCCTCGGCCAGGTCCAGCCCGGTCCAGGCCAGGGCCCAGTGCGAGGCCTGGCCGACGGGGGCAGCGTGCGGGCCAGGTGGAGGCTCCACGGGACCAGCCAGGCGGCGACGGCCGCGCCGGCCAGGACGCCGACCTGCCGATGCCGGGAACTGAGCATGGCTCCCACGGTGCCGAACCGGCCGGGCCCTGTCACTGGCGTACCCGGCCGCCGGGCGGTCGGGTTTTCCGCACCATGGCGCGGGCGGTAGGGAAAACCCCCCGACCGAGACGCCAGGACCCACCAATGACCGCCCGGTCCGCCCTCCGTAGTCTGGCGGCAGCATGACCGAACCTTCCCGACCGGGCGTGATCGCCTTCCTGGTGGACCCGTGGCGGACCACCGCCACGTGGCGGTGCCGCCACGCCGCCCTCGACGTGCCGTTCGGGTTCGCGGCGGCCTCGGCGTCGGCTTGATGGTCGGGCTGAGCATCGGGTTCGCCCTGACCTTCGTGGTCGCCATTCCCCTCGTCTGGGTGACCTTCCTGTGGCCGCCCAGCTCGGACGGCTCGAGCGTCCCGGCGGCCGCCCTGCTGGACGTCAACCTGCCCACCCCACGCCGGCGGTCCCGGCAACTGGTGGAGCCGCCTGCGCCAGCTCGTGACGAGCGGGAGCCGGTGGCGGAGATCGCCTACCTCGTCGTCGGCCTGCCCGCCTCGGCGCGCCGGGCTCGGCCTCCTCCTGCTGTGGGTGTACTCGGTGGCGCTGCTCGTCGTCCCGTTCTACGTCGGCCACCTGGCCGGTCGGTCGGCCGACTTCGGCCCCGTCCATATCCACGGGGCGTGGGCCGCGGTGGCCGTCGTCGTCGGGCTGGTCGGCGTCCCCGTGATCGCGCCGCAGGCCACCGGCGGCGTCGTCCTCGTCGACCGGGCGGTCGTCCGCTGGCTCCTCGGCCCGTGGCGCCGGGACGAGCTGACCCGGCGGGTCGGCGAGCTCGAGACGAGCCGCGGCGCCGCGGTCGACCAGCCGAAGCCGACCGCCGCCAGATCGAGCGGGACCTGCACGACGGCGCCCAGCAGCGGCTGGTCGCCCTGGCCATGGACCTCGGGCGGGCCCGGAGCGCTTCGACACCGACCCGGCCCGGGCCCGCCAGCTCGTCGACGAGGCCCACGAGGAGGCGAAGGCGGCCCTCCGCGAGCTCCGCGACCTCGCCCGCGGCATCCATCCGGCCGTCCTCACCGACCGCGGCCTCGACGCCGCGCTGTCGGTCGTCGTCGCCCGCTGCCCGGTCCCGGTCGCCCTGTCGGTCGACGTCCCCCGCCGCCCACCGGCGCCGGTCGAGAGCGCGGCGTACTTCGTCGTCGCCGAGGCGCTGACGAACGTGGCCAAGCACGCCCGGGCGAGCCACGCCCAGGTGACGATCGCCCGGCAGAGCAACCTGCTCGTCATCGAGGTCAGCGACGACGGCATCGGTGGTGCCGAGCGTCCGCCGGCAGCGGGCTGGCCGGCCTGGCCGACCGGTCGCCGCGTCGGCGGCTGGGTGCGGGTCCTGAGCCCGGTCAACGGGCCGACGATCGTGCTGGTGGAGCTGCCGTGCGGGTCGTGATCGGCGAGGACGCGGTGCTGCTCCGGGTCGGCCTCGTCCAGGTGCTCGACGAGGCCGGCGAAAACGTCGTCGCCGCGGTCGGCGACGCGCCGGCGCTCATCGACGCGGTCGGCGCGCACCGGCCCGACTGGCGATCGTCGACGTCCGGATGCCGCCGGCCTCACCGACGACGGCCTCCGGGCCGCCATCGAGATCCGGCAGCGGTGGCCGACGACGGCCATCCTGGTGTTCTCGCAGTACGTCGAGCAGGCGTTCGCCGCCGAGCTGCTCGCCACCGGCACCGAGGGGCTCGGCTACCTGTTGAAGGACCGGGTCGCCGACGTCGCCGAGTTCGTCGACGCGGTGCGCCGGGTCGGCAACGGCGGCACGGCGCTCGACCCCGAGGTCGTCACCCAGCTGCTCGCCCGCAGCGCCGGCAGGACCCGCTCGACCGGCTCACCCCGCGGAGCGCGAGGTGCTGTCGCTCATGGCCGAGGGCGGTCAACCAGGCGATCGCCCGGTCGCTCGTCGTCAGCGACGGCGCGGTCGAAAAGCACGTCAGCAACGTCTTCACCAAGCTCGACCTGCCGCCGGCCGACCGACAACCGCCGGGTGCTGGCCGTGCTGCGGTGGCTCGGCGCATGACGGTCGACACGCTCCGTTCGTCGCCGCGGCCGACGGCCCCTCGATCGGCACCGGTACGGACGGTCGCCGGCCGCCGAGCCTGGACGATCGCCGGCCTCGTGGCCGCCATCGCGATCGTCGGGGCCGTCGTCCCGAGCATCGTCGTCAACCAATTCGCCACGTCCCACGAGGCGCTCCCTTCCACCCAACGCGTCTTTTCGACCGCGGTGCAGGCGGTGACCGTCGACGTCGACGACGGGTCGGTGACCGTCGAGCCGGGAACCGACCGCGACGCGGTCGTCGGCACGTCCGGCTTCCGCGGGGCGAGCGTCCCGACGGACGACGAGCGGATGACCGGCCATACGCTCGTCGTCCGCTCGTCGTGCGCGGGGCCGGCGACGAACTGGTGTCGGCGCGACTACGTGCTCCATGTGCCGCGGCAGGCGCCGGTCGCGGTCGTCGTCGGCACAGGCCCGATCACCGTCACCGGCATCGACGGCCGGCTGGCCCTGGACGCCGGCGACGGCAACATCGCCGTCACCGGCGGGAACGGTCCGCTGCACGCGACGTCCGGCACAGGCAGCGTGACCGCCGACGACGTGCACGGCCCGGTCGACCTGCGCACGAGCGACGGCGACGTCACCGCCACCAACGTGTCCGGACCGCTCCGGGCCACAACCAGCACAGGCAGCATCGAGGCGACGGGACTGACCGGCTCGTCGGCCACCGCCCGTACGAGCGACGGCGACGTCGACCTCGGGTTCGGCGCCTCCCCCCGCGACGTCGCGGCGACGTCGAGCACAGGGTCCGTCACCGTCGGGCTGCCGGACGGTTCGGGTCCGTACCAGGTCCACGCTGACGTCGAGCACAGGTCGGGCCACCACCACGGTGGCTACCGACCCGACCAGCCACCGGACGGTCCTCGCCACGACGTCGGACGGCGACGTCACCGTCCGCTACGGCCCGGGCTGAGTTGGCCGGTCCGGGGCGAGTTGGCCCGCCCGGACCGAGGAGG
>CAWJOU010000003.1:0-12685 GCA_963844575.1 uncultured Actinomycetota bacterium | reverse complement strand
CCGCTGTCGGGTAGCGCCGTGCCCGTCGCCGACCGCGACCCCCGCGGTGCCGCTCATTCGGAAGGAACCGGAAGAGAAAGAACAGGAACAGAAGGAGGGCCGTCGTGCCATCGAAGTCAGCCAACGTGAAAAACGAGAAGCAGTACGAGGCGCTCAAGGACAAGGGGATGTCCAAGGAGCGGGCGGCCAAGATCGCCAACTCGCCGACGCCTCCCGCCACGGCGGCCAGAAGTCGGGATCGGGCGGCAACGCTTCGCAGGGTGGAACGACGGCCCAGAAGAAGCGGGCCGGCCGTAAGGGCGGTCGGGCGGCCGCGGCCAAGTCCTGAGCCGCCGCTCCCGGCGCCGCCGGCGGCGATCGACTCCGACTACTCCGGCCGGTCGCCCGACGACGGGCCCAGCCGGCGCGTCTTTTCACGGGTGGCTCGGCCGGCGGCCCTCACGAAGGTGGCGAGGGTAGCCGGCAGGGTGCACAGGAACCGGGGGTCCCAGAAGCCGCCCGACCGGTCGTCGAAGGCGCCGTGGGCGCCGCGGGCCGTGGCGTCGTCAGCCGGGCGGTGGAGGTTCACCGGTCGATCGGGCCGAGACCGGCTCGTCGCCGAGTTGGCTGTCCCAGGCCGAGAGTCCGGCGAACTGGTTACCGACCCGGGGAGCACGGAGCCGGCGCCACCGAGCAACTTGTTCCAGGACCCGACGATCTTCGAACGGCGCCCGGTGAGCGCGACGTCCACGATGTGGCGGGCCGGGATCTCGGGTTGGTAGATCGGCGGGACCGGCTGGGGATGGCGATCGAGGGTGGTCTCGCACCAGTCGAACTGGGGCGTGTTCACGGCCGGGAGGTGGACCATGCAGAGGTGGACCTGGCTCCTCGTGGATCAGCTCGGCCCGCACCGACTCGAATAGCCGCGGCAGGCGAACTTGGCGGCGCAGTAGGCCGACTGGAGCGGGATCCGATGTAGGCCAGGGCCGACCCGACGTTGACGATCGTGCCCCGATCTCGCGGCCGCATCCGATCGAGCGCCGCCTTCGTCCCCCATACCTGGCCGAGGAAGGTCACCTCGATCGCCCGCTGGAAGTCGTCGGGCGCGACCTCCCAGGTGGGGGCGAACACCGTGGTCATGGCGTTGTTGACCCACACGTCGATCGGCCCCAGCTCGTCTTCGACCCGGCCGGCCGCGGCGTCGACCTCGTCGGCGTCGGCCACGTCCACCACTATCGGCAGGGCGCGGGCCCCGGCCGCGGCGACGTCGGCGGCGGCGGCCCGCAGGCCGTCTACGCCCCGAGCCAGGACGGCGACGTCGAACCCGCGGCGGGCGAGCTCGCCGGCCACCGCCCGGCCGACGCCAGCGGATGCGCCGGTGACCACGGCGATCGGTCTCGTCGTCATACCGTCTCGACCATGCAGATCCGCTACCCCGTTCGGCATCCCGGCATTCGGGGTTGGGCGGGGCAACCACTCCAGTGCGGGCGGTTCCCCCGCCGCCGGTGGACGAGTAGCCCGAACGCGCCGGAGCGAGACACCGCCAAGCGAACGCCGACGCCGCGTCAACGCGTCGACGGGGGTCTCCCCTACCGTCAGGTCGGCATCGGCGGCCCGTCGACCGGATCAGGGGGACGTCCTGGCACGTCCGGGTCGAGCGGTTCTGGCTCTGGGTCGATCGGCGCTGGCTCCGCCGGCGGAGGAATCGTCATGAGAGTTCGGCTACCCGTGGGTTGGCAGTTCCAAACAGCCCTGACCGCTCACGTACCGTCGAGCGTCCTCCGGCCTACGTTCCGTTGCCCCTTGCATGACTTCGGGCAAGTACCCATCGCTGGCGTGACACCGGCCCAAAGGCGGCCTAAAGAGGTTCGCGTAATACAGTGACACAGTTGTCATAGCTCGAGGCCGCAATGACGGAGGAAGGCGAAGCACAGCTGGCGGTCACTGCCGATCCGGTTCAGCCCGTCGTCGGCATGGCCGGCGGCCTCGTCGATGCTGTCGGGGCACAGGTTGGCCAGCTCGCTCGACTTGAGGTTGCCCCACACGAGCTCGACGGGGTTGAGGTCGTGGCCGTAGCTGGGCAGCGGCTCGATGACGAGCCAGGAGCGCTGGGTAGCGATCCAGTCCTTCATCATCTTGGAGCGGTGCGAGGGCAGGCCGTCCCAGATCAGGGTCACCTTGTCGTCGCCGAGGTGGTGGTGCAGGTCCTCCAAGAACTCGATGATCGCCACGTCGTTGTAGGCACCGGGACGCATGTTGAACACCAGCCAGGCATCGGAGCCGTCGGGAGCGAAGCCGACGGCGGCCGACATCGAGAGACGCTTCCAGCTGAAGCGGTGCCGCAGGACCGGGGTGTGCCCTTTGGGCGCCCACGTCGCCCTCACCGAGGGGAGGAGGCTGAACCCGCTCTCGTCTTGGAAACAGATCCAGGCCTTCCGGCGTCGGGCGTTTTTTTTACCCTGGGCCAGTCGTGCTTGACCCAGTTGGCGATGGCCTGGTCGTCACGCTCTACCGCTCGACGGGCCGGGCGCTGACGGCTCCAGCCCATCTGGCGCAGGATCCGCCACACGTGCCCGGGGTGGTAGGCGACGCCGGTCTCGGACTCGATCACCTCGGCCACCCGCTGGATCGTCCACATGTCGGTCGGGTAGCCGTTGGCCAGCGGTCCCTTCTTCAGCCGCCGCTCGACCCGACCAAGGTCGGCTCGGTCGAGCTGCGGCAAGCGTCCCGCTCGTCCGGCGGCCCGTAGGGCGTCGGTCCCACCGGCCAGCCAGTCGGCATGCCAGCGGCTCACACTCTGGCGAGACACCTCGAGCTGGCGCACCACCTCGGCCTGGGTCTTGCCCTGACCGAACAGCTGGGCGGCCCGCTTGCGCCGTCGCTCCATGGCGGCGAAGTCGCGAGGAGCACCGGCGGCCGTCGCCATGCACAGTAAGGCAAGCACCCGTACGAAGCGCATGCCCACAGTCTCCCACGGCCGGGGAGATGTGTCACTCTATTTCGCGAACCTCTTTAATAGGCAGTTCCCCGGCGGGACGTAATACTGGTCGGTGCACCGGTAGCCGTGGGTGCTGCTGTCGACCGGAGGATCTGTCAGTCGGGTCCACTGCCCGTTCTTGATCTGCCCGAGGCAGGTAGCAGTTGGAGATCGTCTTCTTCGCCGGGTCCGTCGGTGCCGTCAGGTTGCCGCCCGTGAAGTTCGTCACCTTCGAGAGCGCCTGGAGGAGCGAGCCGCGGCTCGGGTCCTGGCCGGCATTCTGCAGCGCCTGGGCGAAGAGCTCACCCGACAGCCAGCCGTACATGGTGAAGAGATCCGGTTTCCATCCGGGGTCGGCCACCTGGACCCAGTGCTGGAACGTTGTCACCGCCGGGATGACCTTCGAGTCGGTCCCGAGGTACATCGCCAGGTTCTGCTCGAGGTACATCCCGTCGACCGCGCGGGGCCGCCGGACTTTGTGATCAGTGTGTCGCTGTACGTTGACGCCCCGAGCACGACCATCGGCTTGAAGTGCTCGGCGTTGAGCGCCTTGATCAGCGGCGCCGCGTAGAGCGGCGGGTTCTGCTCGATGAAGAGCATCTTGACGCCGGCCGCCTTCATGGCGACGACGTCGGCGACGAATGTGTTGTAGGTGGCGCTCTCCGAGAAGGTGTTCTCGTAGGCGATCTTGTAGCCGAGGTGCTTCATCGTCGCTTCCTGGCCTTCCCAGGCGTCGACGGCCGACGGCTCGTTGGCCACCATCGCCCCGGCCGTCAGAGCGCCCGCCGGGTTCTTCTGCTTGAACCACATCAGCGAGCCCTCTTGCCAGCCACCCTGCAGCGGCACCGGGCTGACGAGGTTCGGCAGCCTGTTGTTGGTCGTCGACACTGTGACCGACACGTCCGGCATGCCCGGGTTCTTGGCCAGCACCTGGCCGCCCGATGTCGCGGTGACCGAGAAGCTGCCGACCAGGGCGAAGTCCTTGGCTCATGTCCGTCTGGACGAGCTGCTGGTTGATCGTCCCGCTGAGCTTGTCGTCGCCGGCTGTGACGACGATCTTCCGGCCGTTCACGCCGCCCTTGGCGTTGATGTAGTCGGCGTACGCCTCGGTGCCGATGGCCGCGCCGGTGAAGAGTGTGATCGTGTGCGTCGAGATGTTCCCGACCGTCACCGAGTTGGCGGTGATGCCGATGTGTGTGCTGAACGCGGTCTGGGGAATCGTGCTGCTCGTGCTGGCCGCCCCTGCGGTGGCCGGCACGACGCCGAGACGCGACCGTCGCCGATCACGGCCGCCAGCCCGGCGCCGCCGAGCCGGCGCCGCCAGCTCGACTGTCCCGTCCTCGATGATGCTGTTCAACAGACCCCCCTTGATGTCATGACCGCTTCCGGTCGTGGCGGATGCGTACCGAGCAATCGCCGCTGCCAGGATTCTTACCTCCGATCGCCACCGAACGGTCATCGGCCGGATGGCTCGGATGTAAGAACCTGTTCTACCTTGCGCCCTGCGCACTTTAGGCCAATTTCGGCCGGCTCGTGCAGACGCGGCTTTCCCTTTGGCCTTCGCCAACCGGACCGCGCCCGCCGGACCCGCCCGACCAGCTCGCCACGTTGCGGTAGCATCCCCACCCAGTTGCCGGAGGGCAATTTGGCGGTTGCCGGCTCGGCCGGTCGACGCCGCGGCGTCGTCGGCGCCATCGCCGATCGCCACGAGCCGGGAAAGACCGGGAGAAACAGGACGACCCCATGACGAGGGACGAGGGGACGTGCGGACCGAGGGCGTACTGAGCGGGCTGTCCGCCGTGCTCCCCGTCGGCCTCGTCGCCGTCGACGTCGACGGCGACGTCTGGTACCACAACCAGCGCTGGGAGAACGTCACCGGCGTCCACGAACAGGCCGGCCGCGCTGGTTCGACGTTCTCCACCCCGACGACCGAACGGCGATGGCAGCCCGGTGGGACTCGGAGTCGGCGCGGCGGATCACCTCGGTCCGTTCCGGACGGTGTCGACCAATGGTGCCGTCCACGACTGCCAGGCCGAGTCGGCCGCGGTCCAGGATCCGGCCGGGACGTTGACCGGCTACGTGATCGTCGTCCGCGGCGTCGGCGGGAAGGAGCGGTACGGCAGCCTGCCCGGGCCGCACATGGTCGAACGACTGCTCGACCGTTCCGAGGACTTCGTGACGATCCTCAATCCGGACGGCTCGTGGCGGTGGTCGAGCGCCGGCGTCCTCCGGCTCATCGGCAACGGAATGGCCTACGACCCGGCCGACGGCGTGCTGCCGTACCTGCATCCCGACGACGTGCCGATGGTCCAAGACGTCTTCGCCCGCGTCGCCGGCGGCGGCGGCGAGCCCGGCGAGCGCGTCGAGGTCCGCATCCGGGCGGCCGACGGCAGCTGGCGGCAATCGAGGCGCTCCTCGACGATCTGCTCGAGGACCCGGACGTCCGCGGCCTGGTCGTCCACGCCCGAGACGTGACGGAACGCCGCGCCCTGCTCGACGAGCTGGCGAAGATCGACACCCACAAAACGGCGGCGATGGCGACGGTCTCCCACGAGCTGCGAAACCCGCTGACGTCGATCATCGGGTTCGCGGAGCTGCTGCGCGACGCGATCGGGCCGGACGGCGACGCGGAGCAGGTCGGCTATGTCGACACCATCCTGCGCAACGCCCGGCAGGTCATGCGGCTGAGCGGCGATCTCGTCGACCTCGAGCACCTGACCGCCGGTACCGTCGCCCTGTCCGTCGGCCCGGTCGACGTCGCCGAGTGCCTCCGCCGCGCCGTCCACGCCATGGCGCCGTCCGCCGCGCCGCGAGGTCTCGCTCTCGACGCCGACATCGTCGACGGACCGACCGTCACCGGCGACGGCGAACGGCTCGGCCAGCTCTTCGACAACCTCTTGTCGAACGCGGTGAAGTTCACGCCGCCCGGCGGTCGAGTCGCCGTCCGCGGCTCGCCCATCGACGACGGCTGGCAGGTCGACATCGCCGACACCGGCATGGGCATCCCCGACGACGACGTCCCCCACGTCTTCACACAGTTCTTCCGGGCGTCGAACGCCCCGGACGGCCGCGACGGCGGCCGTGGCCTCGGTCTGTCGATCGTCAAGGCGATCGTCGACCTCCACCGGGGGGAGATCGACGTCACGTCGAGCCTCGGTGCCGGCACGATCTTCCGGGTGCGCGTCCGCGACGCCCGTCCCTGACCGCCGGTACGGTGACGGGCGTGGCGACCGTCGACGATGTTGCCCGGGCCGCGCTCGCATTGCCCGACGTCACCGAGGGCGAACGCCACGGCCATCGGACGTGGTTCGTCGCCGGCAAGGCGTTCGCCTGGGAGCGGCCGTTCTCGAAGGCCGACATCAAGCGGTTCGGCGACGCGCCGGTGCCGGCCGGGCCGATCGTCGCCACCCGCGTCGGCGATCTCGGAGAGAAAGAGGCCGTGCTCGCGGCCGGTCCGGCCGCGTTCTTCACGATCCCCCACTTCGACGGCTACACGGCGATCCTGATCCGGCTCGACGCGGTCACGAAGGCGGCGCTGAAGGAGGCGATCGTCGACGCCTGGCTGTCGTCCGCGCCGCCGGCGCTCGCCGAGCGCTACCTCGGCGGACTGACCGGCCCGCGTCCGCTCAGTGCCCGCTTCGCCAATGCAGGTGGAACTGCCAGTCCGCCGGCACACGACCGGCCGGACCGGGCACCGGCTGGTCCAGCGGGTGGTGCTCCGGCGCGGCCAACGGCGGTCCGGTCACCTCCTGGTCCGTGCCGAAGTCCCAGAACCAGCCCTCGCCGGGCTCGAAGCTGCGGATGATCCGGTGGCCGGTCGTCCGGGCGTGGGCCGACGCGTGTTGGGACGGCGACGAGTCGCAGCAGCCGATGTGGCCGCACGTCACACAGCGGCGGAGGTGGAACCACCAGCCGTCCGCGGCGAGGCACTCCACGCAACCGGTTCCGCTCGGCGGTACCGACGGGTCGATCTGCTCGGTCATGCGACCAGCGTACGGGTTCGCGGCATCGATCGTCGACGGGCGCGACGGGTAAGTTCGCAGGATGGACGCGTTCGAGACCCCGCCCGGCCGTACCTGGTCCCGCGTCTCGCCCCGGCTGGCCCGGATGCGGCGGGTCGTCCTCTTCGCCCTCCTGGCCCCGCTGGCCGGCGTGGTCGTCGGCGTGGCGTTCGCGTCGACCGTCGCCGCCCTGGTCATCGGGGTCGTCGGCGTCGTCCTGCTCGTCTGGGCGTGGTTCGCGGTCGGCCGCAACCTCCGGTCGTGGGGCTACCTCGAACGGGACGACGACCTCCTCGTCACGCACGGTGCGATGTTCAAGAAGCTGACCGTCGTCCCGTACGGCCGGATGCAGCTCGTTGACGTCAAGGCCGGTCCGATCGAGCGGGCCTTCGGCCTCGTCCGCGTCAAGCTGCACACCGCGGCGGCGACGACCGACGCCGAGGTCTGTGGCCTCACGCCGGACGTCGCGGCGGCGCTACGGGACCGCCTGACCGCGCTCGGGGAGGCGCATGCCGCCGGACTCTGAGCCGACGTCGCCCGCTGGCGGTTCAGGTGTCGGCGAGCCGCGCTGTCGGCGAGCCGGACGAGACGTTCCGGCTCCACCCGCTGACCCCCGTCGCCCTCGGCGGGAAGGTCCTCGGCCTCCTCGTCTTCTTGCTCCTGCTCGGCCTGGTCGACCACGCATCGTCGTCGGGATCGAGCGGGCGGTGGATCCAGAGCGCCATCTTCGGCGGCCTGGCCATCGTCGTCGTCATCCGGGGCCTGATCACCGTGGCGGTGACGAGCTATCACCTGTCCGGCGGCGAGCTGCGGATCGACAGCGGCCTGCTGCAGAAGCAGTCGAAACGGATCCGCCTGAACCGCGTCCAGAGCGTCGACGTCCTCGAGCCGTTCTCCGCCCGGATCTTCGGCCTGGCCGAGGTCAAGGTGACGACGGCCGGTAGCGAGCGAGCGGCCGTCCGGCTCCGTTACGTCGCCGCGCCAGTCGCCCAGCAGCTACGGGCCGACCTGCTCGCCCGGTCGGCCGGTGGCGGCCACGACGGGACCGCCGACGCGGTGGAGACGCCGGAGCGTCTCTTGCTGCACGTCCCGCACGGCCAGCTCGTCGGGGCCGTGCTCCTCCAGATGGTCTCGTGGCGGCTCCTGCTGCTCGCTATCGGGCCGGCGCTGGCCATCGTCGGCAACCAGAACGGTCACAAGGCGACCGCCGGCCTCGGCGTCGCACTGTTCCTCTCCGTCGGCATCGCCTTCGTCCTCGCGGTCTGGAAGCAGCTCAACACGTTCTGGGACTTCACCGTCGCCGACTCCGTCGACGGGCTGCGCGTCCGCCACGGGCTGTTCTCGACCGCCCGACAGACCGTCCCGCCCGGCCGCATTCAGGCTGTTCTCATCCATCAACCTCTGTCGTGGCGGCCGTTCGGCTGGGCGCAGGTGCGGATGAACGTCGCCGGTTACGGCCGGTCCGACGCCAGCCGGCGGACGACGCTGATCCCGGTGGCCGACCGCGAGTACGCCGAGCGCTTCGTCGGCTGGCTGCTCGGCGGCGTCGACCTGCACGAGATCCCGCTGACCGCGGCCGCCCCGTCGGGCCGCGGTGCGGGCGCCGCTGTGGTGGCGGTTCGAGCTCGCCGGCGCGAACGACCGGCTGTTCGTCGTCCGCCACGGGATGCTCTCTCGCACCGTCGACGTCGTGCCACACGAGCGGACGCAGAGCCTGCGGATCACCGCCGGCCCGTTCGAGCGAGCGCTGCGGCTGGCGTCCGTCCATCTCGACTCGACGCGCGGCCCCGTCAAGACCCGGGTGGCCCACCGCGACGCGGCCGACGCTCGGGAGATCCTCGACCGTCAGGTCGAGCGGGCCCGACAGGCCCGGCAGGTTGTGCGGAAGGCTCAGGCCGAGACGTTCGGGCCGGCGGTGTCCGGGCCGACGTCCGTATAGCGATCGACGGGCACGAGCCGGACGCCCGTTGTCGATGACGCCCGATCGAGGAGCCGGGCGAGGTCGGGATCGTGGTGCACGTCGTCGCCGGTCGCCGCCGTGCCTTCGGTGTCGGCGAAGTACCGACGAAGGAAGCCACCGACGACGTCGCCCCGTAGCGCGGGGACCGGGCCGTCCACGAGGGCGTCGGCGGCGACGTCGAAAGCGAGCAGGAGCATGCCGTGCGCCCGCTGACCGTCCTCGGAGAGGCGCGGTTGGAAGTACGGGAGATCGAGCACCCGGGCACCGAAACGCCCGTAGAAGGACAGGCGGGCCGACGGGTCCCCAACGGACGACGAGGTGGCGTGACGCCTCGGATCGTCGACCTCGGCCAGCGTGACGAGCGGCCGGCGCGCCCGCCACCATTCGGGCAGGTGCTGCATCAGGCGGGTGCCGACGCCCCGGCTGCGCACACCGGGCCGCACGGCCAGGTAAGAGAGGAGATAGACCCGGTTGACGACGTCCCAGTCTCCGATCATGGCGCCGAGAACCTCACCCGAGTCGTCACACGCCGCGGCGACATCGGTGCTCGGAGATTCCTCGGCGAGCGCGGCGGCAATCGTCTCGTACCGGTCGAGCTCATCGTCGCGGAACGACGGGACGAGGACGTCGTCGTAGACCCGACCGAGCAGCCTGGGCCGCGTCCGGCCGACCGGCCAGGTCGACAACGACCATGCCGGGTGTGCTCTGGCCGGACGTCGTCGAGCTCCCTTCGTCCACGGCAGCTCAGCGCTCCTCGACGCGTTCGTGCCGACCGGCGACGCGTTTGAGCCCGACGAAGAACCTTCGCAGCCGGTCGCGCAGCGACCGCCATACCAGCCGGGCCCCGGGGAGGGCGAGGAGGACGACGAGGGAAAAGACGATCAGGACGGTCAGGCACGCGGCCTCGACGGTGTCGACGCCCCGGTGGGCGCGCACCCCGCTGTCGAAGAGCTGGAGCAGACCGGCCAGCGACGGGATGCCGACGAGCACCGCGGCGCCGCCGACGAGGAAGACGCGGACCTCGCCCCGCTCCTCTTCGCGTCTGGCCAGCACGGTCGACAGCTCGGCGTAGTCCGCGTCCAGCACCCGAACTGGGCCTGGAGCTCGTTCTCGAGCCGTCCGATGCCAGCCACGTCGAACAGACGATCGAGCAGCTCCCGGTGGACCGCGGTGAGGCACAAGTCGGCCGACCGGAGCTGCGTCATGACGGTGTGGGCCTTGGTCAAGAGCACACGGAGCTCGAGCTGCCGCGCGTTGATCTCGTCCGCCGTCGACTTGGCCGTGTAGCTGGTGTCGGCGCTGCGGACCTCGCTGATCCAGCTCTCGAGGAGGGCGGGCAGCGAGGCCACGAACTCAGCCCCTTCTTCGTGCTCGAGGATGAGGAACTCCGGCATACCGCGCAGGAGCCCGAACGTCGTATTGGTCGTCCGGTAGGCAAAATCGCCGACGAAGGCGAAAGTCTGCAGCACGTCACCACGGTCGAGATCGGGCATGGCGTAGCGGGCCCACTCCTCGAGAATCGAGGCCGCCTGACGGACCGGCTGGACCAGGAGCGCCGCGCCTCTCGCCTGGCGGACGTCGTCGATGGTGACGTCGTGCTGGATGACATGGGCGCCGTCGGAACCCATTGTCACGAGAGCTGTCGCGCCGTGACGATTACATGCGGGTAGACGTCGCGGATAGGCACTTCTGCCGGCTCGGCCGGCGCAGTGTGGCGGCTGTGGTGGGGACGGCGGGAATCACCGGTGTCAACGTGTGGCACAAGGTGGTCAACGAGCGAACGGATGAGGTACTTAGCGAGGTCCGAGATGCGATCGAACGACCGGTCGCCGAACGCGAAGGGCTCCCTGCCCATCTGCCCCATCGCCCGGCGCATGGCTTGGTTGAGGTCGTGGATCGAGGCGTCGTCGAGCGGGTGCTCGACCCGCAGGTAGTGGTTTCCGAGACAGCTCAACCGGACCTCGAGCGAAAAGCTGCGCTCACCGGACGCGGTGACCACACTGAGATCCGGTAGGGAGAGCACGACGCCGCCGAACCGCTGCTCGTCGGGTGCCGGGCCGTCCCACATGTCGCTCATCTCGAAGTCGTCCACCCTCACGAGCTGCCCGGCAGGCGTCCAGTCGGCCCCGTGCTCGGTCCCCGCGTCGACGAAAGCCCTGGGCTCTGCCTGCGGGACGGCGAACGGGTAGCAGTAGATGACCTTGGCCGAGTCGACGTGCAGGCGAGGCCAGGCGTCGACCAGGGCCTCGAGGCCGAGACGGTGGCAGCGCAGCTCGCTTTTGTAAACGTCTCCGGCGAGCACCGGATGTCGCTCGGCCTTCGACACGTCGTCGATGGCACCGGCCAGCACCGTCGACACGTCGGCACCGCCGTCGATGTAGGCCCGCACGGCACGGCTCATCGTGGCAATAGTCCGAAAATACAAGCGGTCGATCTCGGCGCGGGTGCCGACGAACGCCCGGCCGTGCTCGTAGCCGGGCCCCAGTTGGTCGAGATGGGCTCCGATCCGCTTCGCCTGCGCCACGACGTCTTCGGCAGCCCGTCCCATGCTGATTGGGCAGGAACAGTTGAGCGGGCTCTCCACCGCCATGGCCGGAACGATCGATCGGGTCAGCTCGACGACCGACTGCACCAACCCGGCCTCGACCGGATCACTCGACGAGAGCACGTCGGTCCCGCGTCGCGCGGCTTCCTCGGTGACGGCGACGATCCGGCCGATCGCGTTCCAACCCGAAGTGAGCTCCCAGGCCTTGAGATGCTTCGCGTAGAGGTAGATAGCCAGCAGGACGGCCAGCTGCGGGTGCTCGACCGCAGTGGAGAAGTTGTCCGCCAGCGTCTCTTGGGCGTCGGTCTGACGCCTCTTTTCCTCGATCGCGGCATCGGCCTTCAGTTCTCCGTGGGCTCCGAACTTTCGCTCTTCCTGGGCATCAAAGATGTCTTCGAGACACTCGAGGGCTTCGTCCACCGCGTCGATGTCGACGTGCCCTCGACCAGGAGCTTCTCCCGGAGAGCGTCGCACGTCCGTCCGCGGAGCTCCTTGTCGAACCGCGCCCAGTCCGCGTCCTCAACGTCGACGCCCGGCCCCCGCTCGCTCACGGCGGCGAGCATACCCGAGGGGCGCCCGGACTTTTGGAGGCCAGCTCGTCGTCTGTGGTCGTCCAGGGGCCGGGACGTTGAGAGCGGCGCGAACCGCGGTCGTTACCATGGCCTTCGGACCCGCGTGACCGCCGGACACGTCTTCACGGCCAACATGACCGGCAACGTCGTTCTCCTCGGGTTCGCCGGCGGCGGCGCGCCGGGGTTCTCGGTGGCAGCCAGCCTGGCCTCGCTCGGCTGTTTCCTGGTCGGTGCGGTGTGCGCCGGACGGATGTGCCTGTACGTCCGCTCGCACCGGCGATGACTCCTCATCGCCATGGCCACCGAAGGACTGTTCGCCGGCGGAGCCGCCGTGGTGTCGGCGACGGCCCATGGGGTGATCGGGTCGGGCTGGCCCCTTGACCGGGTTGGCCGCCGACTCCTCTCTGGCGGGAGGGAACAACCCGAAGGTGGGTCGGAGAACCTCGGCCGTCGCCGCCATATTGATCGGTGCGTTCGTCGGAGCCCTGCTCTACCTCCACCAAGGCGCAACGCTGCCCTTGGGCATCGTTGGGGTGATCGTGCTCGTCACGGCGATCGTCTTCGCTTGCAGTGCGGGTTCACGGCAGCTCGACGCGGCCGAATGATCGAGGCCAGGCGCGCTGATTCCCGGGGTCACCTGTCGCTGTTGTT
>CAWJOU010000002.1:0-7500 GCA_963844575.1 uncultured Actinomycetota bacterium | reverse complement strand
GGACATGACCGAGGCTGCCGGCGGGTCCACGCGACCGACGAGTGGGCCAGGTTGGGACTACCAACCGCCCAACGCTCGCCCTAGCCTCGATAATTCGTCCGGCCCCTGATCCAGGGATGCGCGTATTCGCGTAAAGAGCCCTCTCACCTGGAAGCATGACTGTTGCTGACGCAGTCAATCGCAACCAGGAGGAGGGCTCCTTGCCGGTGCACCGTAGTCGCTCGGTCCGCCGCCCCGTCGTGATGCCCGACGGCAGGAATCTGGTCTCTCACGCGGGCACCGCCCTGCTCTGCGAGCTGGCCGATCGCGTTGGGCTGACCGGGGCCATGTCGGTGGCCATGGCCGACTGTGGGATCTCCTGGCACACCCACGATCCGGGCGTGGTGCTCACCCACTTGGGTGTGGCCATCGCCGACGGGGCAGACTGCCTGGCCGATCTGGCCGCCCTCAAAGAACAAGAGGACCTCTTCGGCCCGGTGGCCTCGGTGGCGACGGCCTGGCGGGCGATCCAGGCTACGACCTCTTCGGAGCTGCGCGCCATCCCCCTCGCTTTGGCGAGCGCCCGGGCGAAGGTCTGGGAGGCGTGTCCACCAGTCGGCCCGATCGTCTTGGACTTCGACTCCACCCTGGTCACCGCCCACTCGGAGAAGGAAGACGCCGCCCCCACCTATAAGCGCGGCTTCGGCTTCAACCCACTGGCCGTGTGGTGCGACACCACCACCGAGCCGTTGGCCGCCATGCTGCGCCCGGGCAACGCGGCGCCGAACGACACCGACGATCACCTGGAGCTCTTGGAACAGGCCATGGTGGCCCTCCCGTCCGAGTACCGCCTCGGCCACGACGAGGGTGACGATCCGGAAACCGTTGTCCATCCGATCCTGGTGCGGGCCGACTCGGCCGGGGCCACGCATCGCTTCGTCGAAGCCCTCGCCGACGCCAACTGTGACTACTCGATCGGCTTCCCGGTCGGCGGCTCGGTCCGTGACGCCCTGCTCATGGCCCAAGAGGAGGACTGGGTTGGAGCGAGAGAGCACGGCGGGGCCATCCGGGAGGGGGCGGAGGTCATCGAGCTCACCGGGCTGGTGGCCCTGTCGGGCTGGCCCGCTGACATGCGGGTCGTCTGTCGCCGGGAGCGCCCCCACCCCGGCGCCCAGCTCAGCCTGTTCGACACCCACGCCGGGTGGCGCCACACCTGCTTCATCACCAACACGGTGGGCGACGACCCCGCGGCGTTGGAGCTGCGTCACCGGGGCCACGCCCGGGTCGAGGACCGGGTGCGGTGCTGGAAGGCCTGCGGCCTTTCCAACCTGCCCTTCGACGGCTTCGGCCGCAACCAGGCCTGGGTGGCGGTCACCTTGCTCGCCGGGGCACTCCTCGCCTGGAGCCAGCTTCTCTGCTTCGAGGGGGCACTGGCCAAGGCCGAGCCGAAGACCATGCGCCACCGGGTGCTGCACATCGCCGGCCTCCTCGTGCGCCGCCAACGGCGCCTGGTGCTGCGCCTGGATCAACGCTGGCCGTGGGCGAGCGAGCTCGCCACCGCGTTCGTGCGCCTCCGGGCCGCGTTCCCATAGCCGAACGGGTCCCGGCGCCCGACCCGCAAGCGTGATCACGGGCGTGACAACTGAGACGGACCGGACATCTCGGAATCCTGCACGGCCCCGGGGCGGTCATGTCAGCGCCAGCGGCTACGCGCGCTGTGATCGGGTGCCGGATGCGCTCAACTGACGGCCGGACGAATGATCGAGGCTAGGGCGTCGGCGGCCTCGGCCAGCGCGGGATGCCCGGCGATGTCCTCTACGGACACGACACCCAGGTTCGGCGCCTTCCACAGCGTCACCACCTGCCACTGCGGACGGTGATATGACCAGGACTTGATGCCGGCCCATCGGCCGTCCCGAAAGATGTCAGCGGCGATTCGTTGCGTCTTGGGTCGGTCCCTGATGACCACGTCGGTGGGGCGGATTCCTCGGTCGAGGAGCGCCTGGGCATCATCGAGGTCCAAGAGCGGGTGGTCCTCCTCGTCGAAGCGGTAAGTGGCTAGACGACGCACCGATCCGGGCAAATCGGGCCGAACCAACATCTCGGGGCGCCAGGACCGTAGATGTGCGAACGCCTCACCAATGGCTACCTCAGGGCCGACGCCGAGGTAGCGGGCCAGGTAGAGGTCAGGGTTGTCCCAGCGTCCGGCTCCTTGGCGCGGGTAGACGAACAGCGGGTGACCGGGCTTGTCCTCTTCGACGCTTGGGAGGTGGGGAAAGACGCGGTAGAGGAGCACGGCCTAGGCGTAGGCCTCGGACGCCTCCGCGTCGATGGCTTCGACCACCGGGAGAGGTCCTTCACGCTCGATCACTTCGAGCGGCGACGCCCCGTCGAGGAAGCCGTTGGGGGTGCTCAGCCAGTCACGGGCTACCGATTCGTCCCAGACCAGCAACAAGCGGGCCAGCACGTAGTCGAGGTCGACCAGTCCCGCCGCCGCCCGGTCGCTCGGAGCCTCGGCGCCGGACTTCCAACGGCTGGGCTGGCTCTTGTTGACACGGAGCGCTGACGCGACGGTCTGGTTGCCGAGAACTTCGACGACGAAGGAGGTCCGACGCTTGGGGTCGTACTCCGGAGCCTGCTTCTTGCGGGGAACTGCCATGGAGCCATTGTACCCAACATAGGCGTTGGGTGCACATCACCGTCGCTTCGGCGATGGTGCCGACGTGGCTGTGCGTCGCCACCGTGGCGGACGGTTCAGGGGGCGATGGTCCAGCCGCCGTCGACGACGAGCAGCACGCCGTTCACGTAGCTGGCCAAGGGGGAGAGGAGGAAGAGGATCGTCCAGGCGATCTCGTCGGCCTCGGCCATCCGACCGAGCGGGTTGCGGGCGAGGGCTCGCACGAGCGGTTCGCTGCCGGCGAAGCCGGCGGACCGGGGGGTGGCGACCATGCCGGGGGCGACGGCGTTGGCCCGGATCCGATCGGCGCGGTGGACGGCGAGATGCCGGGTGTAGCCGGTGACGGCGGCCTTGGTGGCCGCGTACCAGTCGGGCTCGGCGCCGATGACGTTGCCGGCAACGGAGGCGACGTTGACGAGCGACGCGCCGGCCGGCAGTTCGGTGTCGAGCCACGTCCGGGTGACGAGCTCCATGCTGCCGGCGCCGTTGACGAGTCCGTCGGCGAAGGGGCTGGCCGCCGCGCTGGCGGGGCCGGCGTTGTTGACGAGGTAGCGCGCCGGGTGATCGAGGCCGTCGAAGCCGGCGGCCACCGCGGCTGGGTCGGTCACGTCGACCTGGGCCGACGATGCCCGGCCACCGGCGTGGGTGATCTCGGCCGCGGTGTGCTCGGCGGAGTCGGCGTCGAGGTCCCACGACGCGATGTCGAGGCCGGCCGCCGCCCCGAGCAGTGCGGTGGCCCGGCCGATGCCGCTGCCGGCGCCGGTGACGACGGCGAGCGCGCTGGGCGCGAAGCCGAAGCTGACGGGGGCGGTGCTCTCGGGCGCGCCGGGCGCGGGGCCCTCCGGGGGGCCGGTCACGACGCGATCTGTTGGTGCCGCGTCCCGTCGGGGTCGATCACGGTCGTGAGGACGTCGATCTCTTCGGCGGTCGGCAGGCGGCTCTCGATCAGGTCGTGGTCGACGGCGAGCTCGAAGCCGGTGGCCGCGGCGACGTCGTCGACGGTGACGCCGGGGTGGACGGAGACGACGCGCAGGCGGTGGTCGGGGCCGCCGAAGTCGAAGACGCCGAGGTTGCTGACGACGCGGCGCAGGTCGAGGTAGCGGCCGGCGGCCGGCGATTCGGCGGCGCGGTCGTAGCCGACGCCGGAGACCATGTCGACGCGGTCGACGAAGACGCGCCGCGAGTGCTTCGGCACCCAGTAGCTGACGGGATGGTTGACGGTGTTGCCGGGGGCACCGCGCACGCCGAGCAGCTGCACCTTGGGCTTGGCGAAATCACCGATGCAGGAGATGTTGGCGTTGCCGTACCGGTCGATCTGGCTCGGGCCCATCATGATGTGCCGCCGGCCACGCCAGACGAGATCGAAGACGGCGCGGTAGGGGAGCCAGCCCTCGGCCGGCCCGGTGGGCGCGGTGCCGACGGCCCAGGTGCCGCGGACGAGGGTGGCCTCGCCGTCGATCAGTAGGAGGTCCGGCTCGAAGACGGCGCGGGCCAGCCGGGCGGCCATCGCCGGGATCGGCCCGATGGGCGAGGCGAGCAGCTCGCCGTCACCGCGCCAGGCGTCGGCGCAGGCGACGACGCAGACGTCGGCTCGGGAGACGTCGGCCGCCATCAGCCAACCACCGCCACGACCATCAGCCAACCACCACCATCAGCGGACGACCCAGCGGACCGCGATCAACGGACCGGACGACCATCAACGGACCATCGTCGGCAGCGGGTCGCCGGGATCGAGGCCGGCTCGGAAGTCGTCGACGGCGGCGTGGTAGGCGGCCTCGTCGCCGGCGAGGAAGCGGTCGGTGAACGCGGCCCACTGTTCGGGGTCGGCGGCCGCGTCGGCGTAGGCGCGCTGGAACGCCTCGTCGCGTCCGTAGTCGGGTTCGCAGGAGGTGAAGTGGGCGCCGCGGGGCGCTTCGACGACGCCGTGGACCATCCAGCGGTGGATGCGCATGGCCTGCAGCGGCACGCCGTCGGAGAGCTCGTCGGTGGGAACGATCTTCTCGCAAGAGAGGTAGGCGCGGTCGGCGGCGGCGCAGAAGACGTCATCGAAGTAGACGTCGGGGCCGAGGTACGTCGCCGCGCCGAACCGATCGGCGCGGTTCAGGTGGACGAGCGCGGCGTCGAGCCGGAGGGCGGGCATGGCGAGCAGCTCCTCACGGTCGTCGTACGGCGAGCAGACGGTCCGCAGCCCGGGGTTGACGGTGGGGACGTCGGAGCCGAGCCCGGCGCGGGTCGGCAGGAACGGCAGCCGGAGCGACGCCGCGTAGAGGCCCCACTGGAACATGCCCTCGTCGTACTCGACGGCTTCGACGGTGCCGGCCTGCCGGGCGGCCCGGAAATGAGGCTCGAGCGGGATGGAATCGAGGGAGACGAAGCTATATACTAGGCGTTTTACCTTGCCGGCAGCGAGCAGCAGACCAGCGTCCGGGCCTCCATACGTGACGACGGTGAGATCGCGCAGATCGGAGTGGAGCATGGCCCGGACCAACGACATCGGCTTGCGCCGTGAGCCCCAGCCGCCGATGCCGATGGTCATCCCCGAGCGGAGCTCGCCGATCACGTCGGCTTCGGTCATCGTCTTGTCCGGCATGGTGCGTGGTCGCCCTGCGGCGGTGAGCAGGTTCTGCACTATTGTAGCAAATGCTTGCTCGGGGATACCGAGATGACGGCGGCGTCCGGTCTCGAACAGGCAGCCGGTACTGGTCGTCGAAGTGGGCTCGGCGGGAGGGAGAAGGCTGTGAGCGACGTGGTTGGTTCGCCGGACCGCCGGGAGGTCATCCGTGACGCGGCCGCCGAACTGTTCGCCGCGAAGGGGGTGGCGGCGACGACGGTCCGGGAGATCGCCGACGCGGTCGGCATCCTCTCGGGCAGCCTGTACCACCACTTCAAGTCGAAGCAGCACATCGTGGAGGAGATCCTCACGGACTACTTCGAGGATCTACAGAAGAGCTACATGGCGGCGTTGAGCGAGAAGGGGTCGCCGGCCGAGCAGCTGCGGAGCCTCATCCGGACGTCGCTCGAGGCGGTCAACCGGCACCCGCACGCCGCGGAGATCTACCAGGGCGACTACGGCTACTTGCAGACGCTCCCGCACTTCGAGTACGTGAAAACGATCGCCGGCGAGGTGCAGAAGGCGTGGTTGGACGTGATCGGTGCCGGCGTCACGAGTGGCGACTTCCGGTCGGACGTCGACCCTCGCGTCTTCTACCGGCTGCTGCGCGACTCGGTCTGGCTCTCCGTCCGCTGGTACCGGGTTCGCCCGGGCTACTCGGTCACGCGGTTCGTGGACGACGCAGCGAACATCTTCCTGCAGGGCTTCGCGGCCCGGCCGGCCTCGCGCCGCGGCTGACCTCTCGCGGCGTTCACCCGCCACGCCGACGCGCCACGCCGGTCCCCCCGGTAGCGAGCCGCGGTCGTTCGATCTCGCCGTCGCGCCGGATCGTCGGCGCGGGAGACACACGGTCGGCGCCCGCCGGTTTCCGCCACTCGGACCACCACCCGCAGCAGCGACCGGACCCAATGACCCAGGCCGCCGGTCCGGCGGCGGTCGATCCACAGAAAACCAACCAAGCGCTTGATATAATTGAGACCAGGGCGGGGAGCCGGTTCAAGGAAGGGTGGGGGAGGAGGCGTGCGATGGGTTCGCTGAGCGGTCGGGTGGTGATCGTCACCGGCGCCGGCCGTGGGCTGGGCCGCGAGTACGCGTTGCTCGCGGCGGCCGAAGGGGCGCAGGTCGTCGTCGACGACGTCGGCTGCGGGCCGGACGGCTCGGGGACGGACCCGTCGCTGGCCGCGGCGGTGGCCGACGAGATCGGCGAGGCCGGTGGCTCGGCGTTGGCCCGGACCGACGACGTCCGGACGCTGGCCGGTGCGCAGGCGCTGCTCGAGGCCGCGGTCGACGCGTTCGGCGTGGTGCACGGCTTGGTGAACAACGCGGGGATCCTCCGCGACCGGATGTTCGTCAACATGAGCGAAGAGGAGTGGGACGACGTCGTCGAGGGCCAGTTGAAGTCGACGTTCTGCGCGGCGCGGACGCTGGCGGGGTACTGGCGTGACCGGGCGAAGGCCGGGGAGCCGGTGGCCGGTCGATGGTGAACGTCTCGTCGACGTCCGGCCTGTTGGGCCAGGCGGGGCAGAGCAACTATGGCGCGGCGAAGGCCGGCATCGCGTCGCTGTCGATCATCCTGGCGGGGGAGCTCGGTCGTTACGGGGTGCGGGTCAACGCGATCACGCCGGTCGCCCGGACTCGGATGACCGAGGACGTCCCGGCGCTGAAGGAGATGGTCGCCGCGCCGATGGACGCGGGCACGTTCGACGTCTACCACCCGGCACACGTGGCGCCGCTCGTCGCGTGGCTGCTCTCGGAGGACTGCCCGGCGACGGGGCAGACGTTCTACGCCCGCGGTGGGGAGATCCGACACTTCGTCGGCTGGCACTACGGCGCGATGATCAGCGAGGACGGGGACTGGACGGTCGACGGGCTGGCCGCGTCACTGCCAGGACTGCTCGCCGCCGACTGATCTCGCCCTGACCTGATCCCGGCCGCTGACGGCGTAGGCAGTCGACGGCCGGACGGGGTTCGGAGGACGGAGGTTGACTGCCGGAACGATGTACGTAACGTTTGACGTTATTAACGCCATACGTTAATATCGGAGTGGTGTTGACGGAAGGGTCGTTCCGAGATGCGGCGACCCGGAGCGTTTGGGAGCGCCGTCGGATCCGCAAATTCGGTCCTGACGTACAGCGGATGGCGTGGCGGAGGCTGGCCTATCTGAATGCGGCGGAGAGAGTCGGAGATCTGGCGGTGCCGCCAGGGAATCAACTGGAGAAGCTGAAGGGCTCGC
>CAWJOU010000001.1:0-9316 GCA_963844575.1 uncultured Actinomycetota bacterium | reverse complement strand
TTTGGTCGCCCGAGAGCGCAGCATGTCCAGGCAGACGCGGGCGACGACGGTGGTCAGCCAGCCACCGAGGTTGTCGACGGCGTCGGCATCGGCTCGGCTGAGCCGCAGCCACGCCTCCTGGACGGCATCGTCGGCTTCGTGGCTCGACCCGAGCATGCGGAGCGCGACGGCCCGGAGGTGCTCTCGGTGGGTCTCGAAGCGCTGGGCGAGCAGGTCATGGTCGCTCACGGTCACATCCCTCCGGCTCTCTGTCACATCCGCTGGTTCTCGATCGTCATACCCTTGACGAGACAGACCGGGTCGACGTGACCCAGGACTCTAGGAGCGACGATGACCGACTCTTCCACCGAGGGAACCACGACCGAGGGCATCAAGACCGTGCTGCACCCGGTGTCCGACCTGGCGGCGGCTAAGCCGGTGTATGCCGCTCTCCTCGGCGTCGCACCGTCCGCGGACGAGTCCTACTACGTCGGTTTCGAGGCGGCCGGACAGCACATCGGGCTGGTGCCGAGCGGTGGACCGCAGGCCATGACGTCGCCGGTGGCCTACTGGCACGTGTCGGACATCGAGGCGAAGCTGGCCGAGGTGACCGCGGCCGGTGCCACCGTGAAGGAGTCGCCCCGTGACGTCGGCGGCGGCCGCCTGGTGGCCACCGTCACGGACCCCGACGGCAACGTCCTCGGGCTGATGCAGGACAAGTGAGCGCTCGGCAAGTTGCCGACGACCACGACCTGATCCGCGTCCACGGGGCGCGCGAGAACAACCTGAAGGACGTCAACGTCGAGATCCCGAAGCGCCGGCTGACGGTGTTCACCGGCGTCTCGGGCTCGGGCAAGAGCTCGTTGGTGTTCCGCACGATCGCCGCGGAATCGCAGCGGTTGATCAACGAGACGTACAGCGCGTTCGTCCAGGGCTTCATGCCGGCGTTGGCCCGGCCGGAAGTCGACGTGCTCGAAGGGTTGACGACCGCGATCGTCGTCGACCAGCAACGGATGGGCGCCGACGCCCGTTCGACGGTCGGCACCGCCACCGATGCCAACGTGATGCTGCGCATCCTCTTCAGCCGGCTCGGGAAGCCGTACGTCGGGGCGCCGAGCGTGTTCGCCTTCAACGTCCCGTCGGTCCGGGCGAGCGGCGAGATCACGGTCGAGCGCGGCGGCGGAAAGACCGTGCAGCGGAGCTTCACCCGCACCGGCGGCATGTGCCCGCGCTGCGAGGGCCGGGGCACGGTCTCCGACTTCGATCTGTCCCAGCTGTACGACGACAGCAAGTCGCTCGCCGACGGCGCGATCGTCGTTCCGGGCTACACCGTCGACAACTTCTTTGCCGTTCGGCCTTTCCTGGAGTCGGGCATCCTCGATCCGGACAAGCTGATCCGCAAGTACACGAAGAAGGAGCGGCACGACTTCCTCCACCACGAGCCGATCAAGGTGAAGGTCAACGGCGTCAACGTCACCTACGAGGGGTTGATCGTCAAGATCGAGCGGTCGATCCTGGCCAAGGACCGAGGAGCGCTGCAGCCGCACATCCGGGCGTTCGTCGACCGGGCGATCACCTTCACCGCGTGCGCCGACTGCGGCGGCACCCGGCTCAGCGACGCCGCGAGATCGTCGAAGATCGAGCGGATCAGCATCGCCGACGTGTGCGCGATGCAGATCAGCGACCTGGCCGAGTGGGTGCGGGGTCTCGACGAACCGTCCGTGGCACCGTTGCTGGCGTCGTTGCAACGGACGCTCGACTCGTTCGTGGAGATCGGGCTGGGCTACCTCTCGTTGGACCGGTCGACGAGCACGCTGTCGGGCGGTGAGGCGCAGCGCGTCAAGATCCTCCACCTCGGCTCGTCGCTGACCGACGTCACCTACGTCCTCGACGAACCCACGACGGGTCTGCACCCCCATGACATCGAGCGGATGAACGGCCTGCTGTTGCGACTGCGCGACCGTGGCAACACGGTGCTCGTCGTCGAGCACGAACCGGAGACGATCGCCATCGCCGATCACGTCGTCGACCTCGGCCCCGGCGCCGGTAGGGCCGGCGGCACCGTCTGCTACGAGGGCACCGTCAAGGGATTGCGGGCCAGCGGCACCGTGACCGGCCGCCATCTCGATGATCGGGCGGCCCTGAAGGAGGCGGTGCGGACGCCCACCGGGACGCTGGAGATCCGCCAGGCCACGACGCACAACCTGCGAGACGTCGACGTCGACATCCCGCTCGGCGTGCTGGTCGTCGTCACCGGCGTGGCGGGCTCGGGCAAGAGCTCGCTCATCCATGGCTCGGTGGCCGGTCGTGACGGCGTCGTGTCGGTCGACCAGACGCCGATCCGCGGCTCGCGGCGGAGCAACCCGGCGACGTACACCGGACTGCTCGACCCGATCCGCAAGGCGTTCGCGAAGGCCAACGGTGTGAAGCCGGCGCTGTTCAGCGCCAACTCCGAGGGCGCCTGTCCGAACTGCAACGGTACCGGCGTCATCTACACGGACCTGGCGATGATGGCCGGCGTGGCGACCGTCTGTGACGAGTGCGACGGAAAGCGCTTCGGGGCCGACGTGCTCGGCTACACGTTCGGCGGGAAGGACATCAGCGAGGTGCTCGCGATGTCGGTGACCGAGGCCGGCGAGCTCTTCGGTGCCGGTGAAGCGGAGACACCGGCCGCCCACAAGGTGCTCGATCGACTGGCCGACGTCGGTCTCGGCTACCTCGGCCTCGGCCAGCCGCTGACCACGCTGTCCGGCGGCGAGCGGCAGCGGCTCAAGCTGGCGACCCACCTGGCCGAGAAGGGTGGCGTCTACGTCCTCGACGAGCCGACGACGGGCCTCCACCTGGCCGACGTCGAACAACTGCTCGGCCTGCTCGACCGGCTCGTCGGCTCGGGCAAGTCGGTCGTCGTCATCGAGCACCACCAGGCGGTCATGGCCCACGCCGACTGGATCATCGACCTCGGGCCCGGCGCCGGCCACGACGGCGGCCGGATCGTCTTCGAGGGCCCGCCCGCCGACCTCGTCGCCGCCCGCTCGACCCTCACCGGCGAGCACCTCGCGGCCTACGTCGGCCCCTGACCGCCGGCCTCGTGATCAGGTCCGGTCGCTCTCCCGGTACGAGGGACGGGAAACCGAATCGCTGATGGCGCTCACCGGCACCGGGCCGGGGCGGAGCTCCTCCACCGCTTGGTCCAAGATCCGGACGAGCGTCGACGGCTGGTCGTAGACGCGGACGAGGTCGTCCCGCACGACGGCGACCGGCTCGTCGGGCCACGCCAAGTCGGACAGTGCGAGCGGTTCGCCGAGACCGTGGTGGCCGGCACCCGAGCGGTTCAGGCTGGTGGCGGTGACCGGCTCGCCGAGCGCGGCGACGATCTGGAGCGTCGCCGCGGCGTCCGGCATCCGGATGCCGACGGTCCCGTTCAGCACCACGTCCGGGCTCAGCCCGCCGGCCGCGGGGACGACCACGGAGACCGGCCCGGGCAGCCAGCACGCCATGGCTCGCCAGGCCCAGGTACTGGGTTCGGCCACGGAGGCGATCATGGCGGGGGTCGAGCAGGCGACGTGCATGGCCTTGTCGGCTGTCCGGCCCTTCGTCGCTCGCACCTTGGCCGTCGCGACGTCCGACCGCACCCGGGCGGCGAGCATGTACCCGGTCTCGGTCGGCAGTACGGCCAGCCCATCGCGCCGCAAGATGGCGACGGCCTGGTCTACCTGAGCGAGTGACAGGTGCCCGCCGCCGCGCCGAGGCGCGAGCTCGACGAACCTAGCCATCGGCCACTCGGTGCTCGTCGGCGACCCGTTGCTCGTCGGCCGCTCGGCGGTGCAGCATGCCGCTCAGGATAAGGCGTCGTCAGATGACGCCGGGAGACGACGGCGTCAGGCGACGGCGTCGCCGATGACCGCCAACCGCTCGAGGGCAGCCCGGAGGCGGTCGGTGTCGTCGAGCGGCAGGCCGACGGACATCCGGTAGACGCCGAGGTCGGCGTAGCGGTGAGCCCGTTTGGTCAGCTTGGCCAGCACGTTGTCGTCGTCGATGTACCACGTCTTGCCGAGCAGCTGGCCCTCCATCTCGACGACGGTCACCGGGGGCAGGGCACCGCCGGCCCGTTCGGTCAGCGCCGTCACCTTTTCGGGCAGGTCGGGGGAGCCGAGCGGGTACCACCCGTCGCCGAGGTTGACGACGTCGTCGAACGTCGCCGGCGTTCCGGCGGCGCCGATCAGGACAGGCGGATGGGGCTTCTGGAGCGGCTTGGGGTACACCCAGCTGTCGGTGAAGCGGACGAGCTCGCCGTCGACGCCGACGACGTCCTCGGTCCACAACCGGCGCAGGACGGCCAGCTTCTCCCGGAAGATGGCCCGGCGGCGCTTCGGATCGATGCCGTTGTTGACCATCTCCAGCGCGTTCCAGCCGAGGCCGACGCCGACCTCGACCCGGCCATTGGAGACGACGTCGAGGCTGGCCACCGCCTTGGCCAGCTCGAGCGGGTTGCGCTCGGCGACGAGCAGGACGCCGGTCCCGATCCGGACCCGGTCGGTCACCGTCGCGGCCACCGCCAGTTGGACGAAGGGGTCGAGGAAGCGCTTGTAGAACTCCGGCAGCCCACCGGGGTACTGCGGGTGGACGGTTGCCACCGGGGTGTGCGTGTGCTCGCCGAGGAAGAGGGCGTCGAGGCCGTACTCCTCGACCAGTGGGGCGACCGCCCGCATCGGCAGCGTCGTGTCGTTCAGGATGAGGTTGGCGCCGATCAGCATGGTGGGGTCGAGGCTAGGGGCCGTGGCCCGAATCGAGCAAGCGCTTGGGTGAGGCCGCGGCAACCTGGACGGCGCGGGGCGTTCGGGCCTCGATCCGGTGGTCGAAGTAGACGACCGTCAGACGAGGTCAGCGGCGCTGGTCGCCGACGAGGTCGGCCACCGAACCCTTGGCCGGGACCCGGCGATGACCGGTGGCTCTCGGTCGCTGGCCCCGATCGGCCCGGCCGATGACGCCCTCGGCGATCAGCCGCTCGAGATCGGGAGTGGTGTCCACGCCGACCAGACGGGCGACCGGGATGCCGCGATCGGTTACCAGGATCTCCTCGCCGGCCTGGGCCCGGTCGACCCATTCGCTGAGGTGCGCTCCGAGAACGCTGACGGCTACCTCCATGCCTCAATTTGTACATCTGTCGACGGAGTAGCTGTGCGTCGAGATCCGGGCGCGCCCTCACGAGCGACCGTCCCCCCGACCGGACGTTCCGACCATACTGAGGGCATGGCGGGCACTCCTGGTGAGGCGGCTCCTGACGAGACAGCTTCTGGCGACGCGGCTTCCGCGACGACCGCGTTGCAGGGCCTGCTGGACAAGCAAGCGGTGGCGGAAGTGGTCCTCCGGTACTGCCGCGGCGTCGACCGTCTCGACCTACCGGCCGTGCGGGCGTGCTACCACGACGACGCGGTCGATCATCACACCGGGTTCGACGGCAGTCCGGACGACTACGTCGCCTGGCTCGACGTCGTCCTGCGCCGCTTCGCCGGCACGATGCACTTCGTCGGGAACTGCCTCGTCGAGGTGGACGGCGACCGGGCGCGGGCGGAGACGTATGGCAATGCCCACCACTGGGGCGACCCGATCGATGACCCGACCCGCAACTTCGTCTCCGGGTTCCGCTACGTCGACCGGTTCGAGCGGCGCGACGGGGCGTGGCGGGTCGCCGAGCGGTGGGCGGTACGGGAGTGGACGCGGTCGATCCCGGCGGACACGGTGCGGCCGAAGGAAGGGGTCGGCCCCGCCGCCCGGCGCGACCGGGACGATCCGGTCTACCGAGCCTGAGCGGTCGGCCGTCCGCTCACCCGCCAGCGCCCACGACGCCCCGTCGCGGTCGTAACGTACGCTTGCTTGGTAGGTAGGTACGACGCCGAGCAGAGCAGGCCGAGCAGAGCAGGAGGAGCACGCCCCGATGGACAGCGAGCGCATGGAGTACCGGACGATGGGCCGGTCGGGGTTGCAGGTCTCGACGATCGGGCTCGGGTGCAACAACTTCGGGATGCTCCTCGACGAGCCGGACTCGACGGCGGTGGTGCACGCTGCGCTCGACGCGGGCATCACGCTGTTCGACACGTCCGACAGCTACGGCAACAGCCACTCCGAGGAGTACCTCGGGGCCGCGCTGGCCGGTCATCGTGACGACGTCGTGATCGCCACGAAGTTCTCCACCCGGCTGCGCCCGGGTCCCTACGGCGCGGGGGCGTCGCGGAAGTACATCGTCGAAGCGTGCGAGGCCAGCTTGCGCCGGCTCGGCACCGACTACATCGACCTCTACTACCAGCACAACGTGGACCCGGCGACGCCGGTCGAAGAGACGGTGGACACGCTGGACGACCTCATCCGGGCGGGCAAAGTCCGTTATGCCGGGTGCTCGAACGTCGCCGGGTGGACGCTGGCCCGGGCCCAGCACGTCGCGGCCGAGCGGGGCCGGCAGCGCTTCGTCGCCTGCCAGAACGAGTGGAGCCTGGTCAACCGGGCGATCGAGGCCGAGGTCGTCCCGGCGTGCCGGGCGTACGAGGTCGGGATCGTCCCGTACTTCCCACTGGCGTCCGGACTGCTGACCGGCAAGTACGCGAAGGGAAGCCGTTCCCCGAGGGCTCGCGTCTGGCGGTCGCCTCGTTCTTCGCCGAGATGGCGACCGATGAGGTGTTCGAGACGGTGGACCGGCTGCAGGCCGTCGCTGACGACAGCGGGCACTCGCTGGTGGAGCTCGCGCTCAGTTGGCTCCTCCATCAGGACGGGGTGGCGTCCGTCCTCGTCGGGGCGACGAAACCCGAGCAGGTAGCGACCAACGCGGCGACGGCCGGCGTGCCGCTGGCCCCGGACGTCCTGGCCGCGGTGACCGAGGCCGCCGGCCACTGAGCGGCGGCGCGCGAACGGCGTCGTCGAACCCGGGTGAGATCGTCACTACCGGCCTGGCGGATACCGCCGGCCCGCTGCCACTCGCCGGCGTGGAGTCTCTGCCGGCTATGCGACCTCGTAGGCGATCATCTCGACGAACTGTGGCGGGGAGATCTCGACACCGAGCTCCTGGACGATCGGCATCAGTTTCGACCCGAGGGCCTCGAAGGCCTCTTGGCTCTCCCATACGTCGAAGATGGCGAGGCCTTCGCCCTCACGAAAGCACGTGTGGAGCTTGAGACCTTCGATCGGGCCGCCAACCGCACTGCGCAACCTGTCGTCGACGCTCTTGTATTGCTCGACCGTCATCGAAGAGCTCTGCATGTAGACACCGATCATCGTTCCGCCTTTCATTGACGAACGGAACGAGTCTCGCATGGGTGTTCCGCCGCGTCCATGGCTCCTTCAAAAGCGCGTGGATGCGGCAGGAGGCATTGACCCACACTGCGGCGGCCGAGACGATGACTACCGGCACGTCTCCACCGTCGTCCGCCGTTGGCGTCAGGTTCCCGACGCGATACCGACGATCGGCTGGCTGAGCCCCTGGCCGGCCATCGAGCCGTAGAAGCCGGCATCACCGAAGGCGAAGACGCCGCCGTCGGCGCCGACGTCCCAGTAGCCGTGGCCGTCGGGGGTGGCCACGATGCCGACGATCGGCTGGCTCAGCCCCTGACCGGCCATCGAGCCATAGAAGTCGGCGTCACCGAAGGAAAAGACGCCGCCGTCGGCACCGACGTCCCAGTAGCCGTGACCGTCGGGGGTGGCCACGATGCCAACGATCGTCCCGCTCAGCCCCTGACCGGCCATCGAGCCATAGAAGCCGGCATCGCCGAAGGCGAAGACGCCCCCGTCGGCGCCGACCTCCCAGTAGCCGTCGCCATCGGGCGTCGACGTGATGCCGACGACGGCCTGGCTGAGACTCTGGCCCCCCATCGAGCCGTAGAAGCCGGCGTCACCAAAGGCGAAGACGTCGCCGTCGGCGCCCACCTCCCAGTAACCGTCGCCGTCGGGCGTCGCCGCGATACCGACGACGGCCTGGCTGAGACCCCGGCCGGCCATCGACCCATAGAAGCCGGCGTCACCAAAGGCGAAGACGCCCCCGTCGGCGCCGACCTCCCAGTAGCCGTCGCCGTCGGGCGTCGCCGCGATACCGACGACGGCCTGGCTGAGACTCTGACCCCCCATCGACCCGTAGAAGCCGGCATCACCAAAGGCGAAGACGCCGCCGTCGGCACCGACCTCCCAGTAGCCCGCCGTGGGTGCGACCGTCGCGACGTCGCTCGTGGCGGGAACGGCCCGGTAGATGACCTGGTCGTCGGAGTCGACGGATTGGGTGATGGTGTGGCTCGCCGCGGTGGCGGTGAACTGTGTCGTCCAGGAGGCGTCGGCCGCGTGCTCGTTGAACGCGGACGTCGGGATCTTGGAGACGTCGTCGTAGCGATAGAGGTTGTAGGTGGTGCCGGGATGCAGTCCGGAGACCGTCACGGTCAGTGTGAGCGGCATCGGCGCGGGGCGGGTGTTGGATTGGTGGCCGATCTGGGGTGTCTCGTCGTTCACGCTGGTGGCCACCCGAACGGGCAGGGTCTGGTGGTCGGTGTCGGCGACGCCGGTGATGGCGATGCCGTAGTTTCGGACGGTGTCGGCGAGCGAGTACACGTTGCCGGTCGGTGTGTTCGCCGCCTGCCGTGTGGCCTGGAATGTGCCGAACGGATAGTCGAAGACGTACTGCGGCTTTGTCCCGGTCGTCCCGGTCCACAGGCCGTTGTCGCTGAACTTCAGCTCGTCGTCGGCGTAGTAGGTGGCGGGCAGGGTCAGCGGATGGTGCGAGGTGACGCCGGTGACGATGACGATGTGGTCGTACTTCGGATCGCCGGCATTCGGCTTTGTTGTGTTGTAGAAGAGGTTCTGGTTCTCGTACACGCCGATGGCGACCGGATAGCCCTGGATGACCTCGCCCTTCACCCAGGCCAGGAAATCGTCGGTTGTCGATCCTGTGCCCGGTGTCCATTCGGAGGAAGTGAGGCGCATCTGGGTGGCGGCGTACTGGTCGTTCACCCCCAGGAGGAGCTGGGCATCGGTCTCGTACTGGGGCGTGTCGTTGCTGGCGATCGCCCGGGCGTCGTACTGGGAGAGGTACTGCCCGTAGTAGAGACCGGCGCTGATGAACGCGGTCTCGCCGCAGTAGCCGTTGTTCTCGTTCCACTGCAGGCGAGGCGGGATGGGGTTGTCGACCGACCACGTCGTCGCATCAGTAGTCGCGGCCGAGGCCGGCCGTTGCAGCGGTCCGAGGAGCAGGACCGCGCCCACGACGAGTACGGCCGCCAGGGCACACGACGTGCCCAGATGCCGTCGCGTCGCCGCGACATTGGGCGATCGACGATCGGATCGGGGGCGCGGCACCGGCCGACTGTAG